>CABDVE010000002.1 GCA_901420285.1 Stutzerimonas stutzeri | reverse complement strand
CGTTTCTATTCGCTTTACTTTTGCGTTGCGTTCGCCACGTTCGATATTAAAACCACGTTGTTGTAGGCGTTTTGCAATAATATCGTGAAATGATCTGAGTGCTTCCCTATCAAATAATTCTTTCGCACATAATCTACCGTCTTTCGTTAAAGGTACAATTAACAAGTGTAAATGCGGTGTGGTTTCGTCTTTGTGAACCATAGCGGAAATTACGTTTTCTTTTCCGTATTTTTCGCAATAGAAATCGTATGCGGTTTTAAAAAATTCCCGTTCTTGTTCCGGGGTAAGTTTTTTAAAAAATTCCTGATCAGACGAAATGATTACGTTCCCAGTCCAAACTCCGTCTTTACGGATTTTTCTCTTTCCCGTGTAACCCTGTTCGATACGGTTTTTCGCCCTTGTGTAATAGTGCTCGTTTTGATGTTCGGCTACCAATTCATAATTCAAATGCTTGCGACTTAAATCAATATCTTTGTTTGAATGGTTGTCCGTTTTCCGTTGGATATGAATATCCATTCCGTAGAGCTGAACGCCCTTATATTTATCGAAATTACAGACTAATTTGCTCATAGGTTGCCCCCACTTTTACTACATAAGTATAGCTCATTATACTTTGCAAGCAAAGTTCATTCGCCCTACGGGGTTCTACCGCCCTACGCTATCGCTTCGGTTGCTGAATACAAAAATAGCATTAAACAGGCTACGCCAATTTAACGCTATTTTTGCATTTTCAATGATTAGATTTTTCCGATAAAAGATTTATAAATACTGTTCTAGTATAGGAATATCCTCATATTTGCTATTTATACTCATTATTTCTTCTGAAAGAGAGTTAAAATCAATATCATCAGGATAATTGTCATAAATAAAATTACGAATTTCTCCTAGTCTTAATTCATCATCAGAAAATGGAGCTTGTGGATCAATTCTTAATGTTAATGTTGCTTGAGCGTTTGCAACCAATTCAATTAAAACGTCTTTTTGCATTAAAGTACACATTATAAACCACCTTATTGTTCAATTTTTTTCATAGTTTACTCAACAAAATCTATTTGATTTTTTGGTATTTCAACCAATTCATATTGCGATAGCTTATAACCTCTCTTTTTCAATTCAGCCCAGATATTTCGCTCTTTCCCAAACTTTGATTTATGGCTTTGATTGACCGCTAAAAACTTCGCATAAAAAACCAAATCTTCTAACGTAACATCAGCTAGATCACTATAAAAATCATCTAGTATTTTTAGGCAATCTTTAGCATAAACTGAATATTCGTGAGAGCTGAATTTTGGATCTTGAGCATTAAATTTAACGAAAGTACCGTACTTGTTTTTATGCGGAAATGCTGGGCGTTTTTTTACTGGTTTTTCGTATGTGATACTAAACTCAATACCTGTAACTTTTCGCCCTTTTTTCATTGGCTCATATTCAACAAAGAGATCTGATTTTTCGTTAATTTCATTTAACGACGGTTTTATAACCCAACGTTGTAACTCAGCCCACAAATTGTATTTATCTTCAAGTTGCAACCATTTTTTCAAATCTTCAATAGTGATATAGCGTTGTCCAACCCGTTTGTATTGAGTTAGCAACTCATAAAAACGCATTGTATGAACACTCGTAAAACCAGAGATATGATTAAGTTGATATTGGGTAAATTGCCCTTTTAACTGCGTTAAATAAGGCATAATTTCATTGGTTAGGGCTATTTTAAATCGCCCCTCTTTCTTGAAATACGTTTGAGACGACACCCATCTAAATTTAGTAACGTGCCTTTCATCTTCCGTCTTTACCCAACGTTCAGAAATACGCTCAATCGCTGATTTTATTTGTGTGTACGCCCTATCTACGTTCACATCAGGAAATTGATTTACAAATTCAGACACCGAAAACTCGAACACTTGCTGATCGCTTTTTGGGTTCATTGTTCCAATCGTTAAAGCTAACAATCTCATTTCGTCCAATGTCAGGCGATAACTAGCCTCAATCAAACTATTCGCTTTCACCACTGTAAGGTCATTTGTCATAGGTCACCAAATCTATGTAAAGAAATTATCTTTCTACATAATAACAAAACTATGTAAAAAGTAAATATGGTTTACATAGTAACGACAAATTTCTACATATTAAACGACAAATTTCTACATATTAAACGACAAATTTCTACATATTAAACGACAAATTTCTACATATTTAAAATCCACAACCCTTGCAAATAAAGGCTCTAGCCTATCCGAAAACAAGATAAAAATATAAAATATAAAAAAATAGAGCCTTTCGGCTCTTTTTGGGCTTTCAGCCCTGTTTTTTTATTTTTTTGTCAGAAAAACGACCGCAAATTTGAAGTCTCATAACCCATAAAAACAAAACCGCCCAAAGTGGACGGTTTCTGATAAAATAATTTTTGGGTGTCGGGGGAGCTGATTTAGTTCCTCGACAAGCTCCCCTGATGTGTTATCAACTTCGTTCAATTCGAGGTAGAACCGCAACAGAGGACGTTGAAATGAGTTCACTCATTAAAACCGTTCTAACCGTGGGAGCTTGCCTGTATCTTGCCGGATGCGCAAGCACTCGCGGTTTAAACGACACTCAACAAAAAAACGTATGCGTTAATTGTTGTTGCACTAAGTGTAGCGACTAAATGCTAAGTTTTCAAGGGTTACTGGTTCTACTGGTGACCCTTGTTTTTTTTATTTTTTGTCAGAAAAACGACCGTAAATCCGAAGTCTCATAACCCTTGAAAAAGCTCAAAAACTGGTTTTTTGAGTTTTTTAAGGGTTCAACAACCGCAGGGCGTTAGCAAAAAAAAACGCAATTTAAAGCGATTTAAGCGATTTTTTTAAATTTTCACACCTTTGCTTGCCTTATGGTTAATTTCTTCAGCACGCTCGATTTTAGAGCCATTTAACCGCACAATATCGCCATTACGAATATTCAATGCTTGAATTTGATCTTGATATTCTGTTCCCCCATAAGATTTTTGGGCGTTCATTTTGGGCTTGTACGGCAATGTAATAAGACGGTTTTCCGTTATCTTCAAACTGATACGGAGCTTTACCAAAATCAAGCACAGAATACAGGCTATCTGGTTCACGGTACTGGGCAAATTGATTGTTACGCTGTTTTTCTTTCAGCTCTTTTTCTCTTTCTAGAGCTCGCTGTTCACGCTCTTTTTGTTTTTCGGTATTTAACTTCGATACTAGGTTTTGGATTTTTTCTAGTGCGGTAGAAACGTGTTTTTCGCCAAATTCTTTCAACGAGTGGTACAGGGCTATAAACTCATTTTCTCGGCTTTGGGAAAATGCTTTAGCGT